>NZ_JBRFHZ010000001.1:0-11510 GCF_052931555.1 Geodermatophilus sp. URMC 61 | reverse complement strand
GGGCGACTGCCCTGCTGCGTAACATCGTTGCTGCTGCGTAACATCGTTGCTGCTCCATAACATCAAACATCGACCCACGGCGTAACGCGCTTGCTGCTTGGATGCCCGAGGCATAGACTGTACAAAAAAACAGTCATAACAAGCCATGAAAACCGCCACTGCGCCGTTACCACCGCTGCGTTCGGTCAAGGTTCTGGACCAGTTGCGTGAGCGCATACGCTACTTGCATTACAGTTTACGAACCGAACAGGCTTATGTCAATTCGCGCCGCTGGTGCCGCTGGTTGGACGCCAAGGGTGAATCCGCCTCGATACCCTGATTACTCGCTTCCTGCGCCCTCTCAGGCGGCGATAGGGGACTGGTAAAACGGGGATTGCCCAGACGCCTCCCCCGCCCCTTCAGGGGCACAAATGCGGCCCCAACGGGGCCACGTAGTGGTGCGTTTTTTGCGTTTCCACCCTTTTCTTCCTTTTCCCTTTTAAACCTTTTAGGACGTCTACAGGCCACGTAATCCGTGGCCTGTAGAGTTTAAAAAGGGACGGATTTGTTGCCATTAAGGGACGGATTTGTTGTTAAGAAGGGACGGATTTGTTGTTGTAAAGGGACGGATTTGTTGTATTGTGGGACGCAGATACAGTGTCCCCTTATACACAAGGAATGTCGAACGTGGCCTCACCCCCAATGGTTTACAAAAGCAATGCCCTGGTCGAGGCCGCGTATCGCCTCAGTGTTCAGGAACAGCGGATCGTTCTGGCCTGTATTAGCCAGGTGAAGAGGAGCGAGCCTGTCACCGATGAAGTGATGTATTCAGTGACGGCGGAGGACATAGCGACGATGGCGGGTGTCCCTATCGAATCTTCCTACAACCAGCTCAAAGAAGCGGCCCTGCGCCTGAAACGGCGGGAAGTCCGGTTAACCCAAGAGCCCAATGGCAAGGGGAAAAGACCGAGTGTGATGATTACCGGCTGGGTGCAAACAATCATCTACCGGGAGGGTGAGGGCCGTGTAGAACTCAGGTTCACCAAAGACATGCTGCCGTACCTGACGGAACTCACCAAACAGTTCACCAAATACGCCTTGGCTGACGTGGCCAAGATGGACAGCACCCACGCGATCAGGCTTTACGAGCTGCTCATGCAATGGGACAGCATCGGCCAGCGCGAAATAGAAATTGACCAGCTGCGAAAGTGGTTTCAACTGGAAGGCCGGTATCCCTCGATCAAGGACTTCAAGTTGCGAGTGCTTGATCCAGCCGTGACGCAGATCAACGAGCACAGCCCGCTACAGGTGGAGTGGGCGCAGCGAAAGACCGGGCGCAAGGTCACACATCTGTTGTTCAGTTTTGGACCGAAGAAGCCCGCCAAGGCGGTGGGTAAGGCCCCAGCGAGGCGCAAGGCCGGGAAGATTTCAGATGCTGAGATCGCGAAACAGGCTCGCCCTGGTGAGACATGGGAAGCGGCCCGCGCTCGACTAACCCAGATGCCGCTGGATCTGGCCTAGTTAATCTTTCTGCGAATTGAGATGACGCCACTGGCTGGGCGTCATCCCGGTTTCCCGGGTAAACACCACCGAAAAATAGTTACTATCTTCAAAGCCACATTCGGTCGAAATATCACTGATTAACAGGCGGCTATGCTGGAGAAGATATTGCGCATGACACACTCTGACCTGTCGCAGATATTGATTGATGGTCATTCCAGTCTGCTGGCGAAATTGCTGACGCAAAACGCGCTCACTGCACGATGCCTCATCACAAAATTTATCCAGCGCAAAGGGACTTTTCAGGCTAGCCGCCAGCCGGGTAATCAGCTTATCCAGCAACGTTTCGCTGGATGTTGGCGGCAACGAATCACTGGTGTAACGATGGCGATTCAGCAACATCACCAACTGCCCGAACAGCAACTCAGCCATTTCGTTAGCAAACGGCACATGCTGACTACTTTCATGCTCAAGCTGACCGATAACCTGCCGCGCCTGCGCCATCCCCATGCTACCTAAGCGCCAGTGTGGTTGCCCTGCGCTGGCGTTAAATCCCGGAATCGCCCCCTGCCAGTCAAGATTCAGCTTCAGACGCTCCGGGCAATAAATAATATTCTGCAAAACCAGATCGTTAACGGAAGCGTAGGAGTGTTTATCGTCAGCATGAATGTAAAAGAGATCGCCACGGGTAATGCGATAAGGGCGATCGTTGAGTACATGCAGGCCATTACCGCGCCAGACAATCACCAGCTCACAAAAATCATGTGTATGTTCAGCAAAGACATCTTGCGGATAACGGTCAGCCACAGCGACTGCCTGCTGGTCGCTGGCAAAAAAATCATCTTTGAGAAGTTTTAACTGATGCGCCACCGTGGCTACCTCGGCCAGAGAACGAAGTTGATTATTCGCAATATGGCGTACAAATACGTTGAGAAGATTCGCGTTATTGCAGAAAGCCATCCCGTCCCTGGCGAATATCACGCGGTGACCAGTTAAACTCTCGGCGAAAAAGCGTCGAAAAGTGGTTACTGTCGCTGAATCCACAGCGATAGGCGATGTCAGTAACGCTGGCCTCGCTGTGGCGTAGCAGATGTCGGGCTTTCATCAGTCGCAGGCGGTTCAGGTATCGCTGAGGCGTCAGTCCCGTTTGCTGCTTAAGCTGCCGATGTAGCGTACGCAGTGAAAGAGAAAATTGATCCGCCACGGCATCCCAATTCACCTCATCGGCAAAATGGTCCTCCAGCCAGGCCAGAAGCAAGTTGAGACGTGATGCGCTGTTTTCCAGGTTCTCCTGCAAACTGCTTTTACGCAGCAAGAGCAGTAATTGCATAAACAAGATCTCGCGACTGGCGGTCGAGGGTAAATCATTTTCCCCTTCCTGCTGTTCCATCTGTGCAACCAGCTGTCGCACCTGCTGCAATACGCTGTGGTTAACGCGCCAGTGAGACGGATACTGCCCATCCAGCTCTTGTGGCAGCAACTGATTCAGCCCGGCGAGAAACTGAAATCGATCCGGCGAGCGATACAGCACATTGGTCAGACACAGATTATCGGTATGTTCATACAGATGCCGATCATGATCGCGTACGAAACAGACCGTGCCACCGGTGATGGTATAGGGCTGCCCATTAAACACATGAATACCCGTGCCATGTTCGACAATCACAATTTCATGAAAATCATGATGATGTTCAGGAAAATCCGCCTGCGGGAGCCGGGGTTCTATCGCCACGGACGCGTTACCAGACGGAAAAAAATCCACACTATGTAATACGGTCATACTGGCCTCCTGATGTCGTCAACACGGCGAAATAGTAATCACGAGGTCAGGTTCTTACCTTAAATTTTCGACGGAAAACCACGTAAAAAACGTCGATTTTTCAAGATACAGCGTGAATTTTCAGGAAATGCGGTGAGCATCACATCACCACAATTCAGCAAATTGTGAACATCATCACGTTCATCTTTCCCTGGTTGCCAATGGCCCATTTTCCTGTCAGTAACGAGAAGGTCGCGAATTCAGGCGCTTTTTAGACTGGTCGTAATGAAATTCAACTAGGTCGCGCCCCGCACGGGCGCGTGGATTGAAACCTCTTGCAACGCAGCATTTGTGGTTGTCGATGTAGTCGCCCGGCAAAACCGGGCGTGGATTGAAACCTAGTGCTCTGCAGGAATTCCTCGAGAAGGGAGCGCACCTATGGACGCGGAGGCTAGCGATACTCACTTTTTTGCTCACTCCACCTTAAAGGCAGATCGCAGCGATTGGCAGCCTCTGGTCGAGCATCTACAGGCTGTTGCCCGTTTGGCAGGAGAGAAGGCTGCCTTCTTCGGCGGCGGTGAATTAGCTGCTCTTGCTGGTCTGTTGCATGACTTGGGTAAATACACTGACGAGTTTCAGCGGCGTATTGCGGGTGATGCCATCCGTGTCGATCACTCTACTCGCGGGGCCATACTGGCGGTAGAACGCTATGGCGCGCTAGGTCAATTGCTAGCCTACGGCATCGCTGGCCACCATGCCGGGTTGGCCAATGGCCGCGAGGCTGGTGAGCGAACTGCCTTGGTCGACCGCCTGAAAGGGGTTGGGCTGCCACGGTTATTGGAGGGGTGGTGCGTGGAAATCGTGCTACCCGAGCGCCTTCAACCACCGCCACTAAAAGCGCGCCTGGAAAGAGGTTTCTTTCAGTTGGCCTTTCTTGGCCGGATGCTCTTTTCCTGCTTGGTTGATGCGGATTATCTAGATACCGAAGCCTTCTACCACCGCGTCGAAGGACGGCGCTCCCTTCGCGAGCAAGCGCGGCCGACCTTGGCCGAGTTACGCGCAGCCCTTGATCGGCATCTGACTGAGTTCAAGGGAGATACGCCGGTCAACCGCGTTCGCGGGGAGATATTGGCCGGCGTGCGCGGCAAGGCGAGCGAACTTCCCGGGCTGTTTTCTCTCACAGTGCCCACAGGAGGCGGCAAGACCCTGGCCTCTCTGGCTTTCGCCCTGGATCACGCTCTAGCTCATGGGCTGCGCCGGGTGATCTACGTGATTCCCTTCACTAGCATCGTCGAGCAGAACGCTGCAGTATTCCGTCGTGCACTCGGGGCCTTAGGCGAAGAGGCGGTGCTGGAGCATCACAGCGCCTTCGTTGATGACCGCCGGCAGAGCCTGGAGGCCAAGAAGAAACTGAACCTAGCGATGGAGAACTGGGACGCGCCTATCGTGGTGACCACTGCAGTGCAGTTCTTCGAAAGCCTGTTTGCCGACCGTCCAGCCCAGTGCCGCAAGCTACACAACATCGCCGGCAGCGTGGTGATTCTTGACGAGGCACAGACCCTACCGCTCAAGCTGTTGCGGCCCTGCGTTGCCGCCCTTGATGAACTGGCGCTCAACTACCGTTGTAGCCCAGTTCTCTGTACTGCCACGCAGCCAGCGCTTCAATCGCCGGATTTCATCGGTGGGCTGCAGGACGTACGTGAGCTGGCGCCCGAGCCGCAGCGGCTGTTCCGGGAGTTGGTGCGGGTACGAATACGGACATTGGGCCCGCTCGAAGATGCGGCCTTGACTGAGCAGATCGCCAGGCGTGAACAAGTGCTGTGCATCGTCAACAATCGACGCCAGGCCCGTGCGCTCTATGAGTCGCTTGCCGAGTTGCCCGGTGCCCGCCATCTCACCACCCTGATGTGCGCCAAGCACCGTAGCAGCGTGCTGGCCGAGGTGCGCCAGATGCTCAAAAAGGGGGAGCCCTGTCGCCTGGTGGCCACCTCGCTGATCGAGGCCGGTGTGGATGTGGATTTTCCCGTGGTACTGCGTGCCGAGGCTGGATTGGATTCCATCGCCCAGGCCGCGGGACGCTGCAATCGCGAAGGCAAGCGGCCGCTGGCCGAAAGCGAGGTGCTGGTGTTCGCCGCGGCCAATTCTGACTGGGCGCCACCCGAGGAACTCAAGCAGTTCGCCCAGGCCGCCCGCGAAGTGATGCGCCTGCACCCGGATGATTGCCTGTCCATGGCGGCCATCGAGCGGTATTTTCGCATACTGTACTGGCAGAAGGGCGCGGAGGAGTTGGATGCGGGTAACCTGCTCGGCCTGATTGAGAGAGGCCGGCTCGATGGCCTGCCCTACGAGACTTTGGCCACCAAGTTCCGCATGATCGACAGCCTTCAACTGCCGGTGATCATCCCATTTGATGACGAGGCCAGAGCAGCCCTGCGCGAGCTGGAGTTCGCCGACGGCTGCGCCGCCATCGCCCGTCGCCTGCAGCCATATCTGGTGCAGATGCCACGCAAGGGTTATCAGGCATTGCGGGAAGCCGGTGCGATCCAGGCGGCGGCAGGTACGCGTTATGGTGAGCAGTTTATGGCGTTGGTCAACCCTGATCTGTATCACCACCAATTCGGGTTGCACTGGGATAATCCGGCCTTTGTCAGCAGCGAGCGGCTATGTTGGTAGTCGGGACGCGCAACAGCGGCCTGGCCTGGATGATGTGAAAGGGAGGGCCGATGGCCTACGGAATTCGCTTAATGGTCTGGGGCGAGCGTGCCTGCTTCACCCGCCCGGAAATGAAGGTGGAACGCGTCTCTTACGATGCGATCACGCCGTCCGCCGCGCGCGGCATTCTCGAGGCTATCCACTGGAAGCCGGCGATTCGCTGGGTGGTGGATCGCATTCAAGTGCTTAAGCCGATCCGCTTCGAATCCATCCGGCGCAACGAGGTCGGCGGCAAGCTGTCCGCTGTCAGCGTCGGTAAGGCAATGAAGGCCGGGCGTACTAATGGTCTGGTGAATCTGGTCGAGGAGGATCGCCAGCAGCGCGCGACTACTCTGCTGCGCGATGTCTCCTATGTCATCGAGGCGCATTTCGAGATGACTGACAGGGCTGGCGCCGACGATACGGTGGGCAAGCATCTGGATATCTTCAACCGTCGCGCACGGAAGGGGCAGTGCTTCCATACACCCTGCCTAGGCGTGCGCGAGTTTCCGGCCAGTTTTCGGTTGCTGGAAGAGGGCAGTGCCGAGCCTGAAGTCGATGCCTTTCTGCGCGGCGAGCGTGATCTGGGCTGGATGCTGCATGACATTGACTTCGCCGATGGCATGACCCCGCACTTCTTCCGTGCCCTGATGCGCGATGGGCTGATCGAGGTGCCGGCCTTCAGGGCGGCAGAGGACAAGGCATGATCCTTTCGGCCCTCAATGACTATTATCAGCGACTGCTGGAGCGGGGTGAAGCGAATATCTCACCCTTCGGCTACAGCCAAGAAAAGATCAGTTACGCCCTGCTGCTGTCCGCACAAGGAGAGTTGCTGGACGTGCAGGACATTCGCTTGCTCTCTGGCAAGAAGCCTCAACCCAGGCTTATGAGTGTGCCGCAGCCGGAGAAGCGCACCTCGGGCATCAAGTCCAACGTACTGTGGGACAAGACCAGCTATGTGCTGGGTGTTAGTGCCAAGGGCGGAGAGCGTACTCAGCAGGAGCACGAGTCCTTCAAGACGCTGCACCGGCAGATCTTGGTTGGGGAAGGCGACCCCGGTCTGCAGGCCTTGCTCCAGTTCCTCGACTGTTGGCAGCCGGAGCAGTTCAAGCCCCCGCTGTTCAGCGAAGCAATGCTCGACAGCAACTTAGTGTTCCGCCTAGACGGCCAACAACGCTATCTGCACGAGACTCCGGCGGCCCTGGCGTTGCGTACCCGGCTGTTGGCCGACGGCGACAGCCGCGAGGGGCTGTGCCTAGTCTGCGGCCAACGTCAGCCGTTGGCGCGCCTGCATCCAGCGGTCAAGGGCGTCAATGGTGCCCAGAGTTCGGGGGCTTCCATCGTCTCCTTCAACCTCGACGCTTTTTCCTCCTACGGCAAGAGCCAGGGGGAAAATGCTCCGGTGTCCGAACAGGCCGCCTTTGCCTACACCACGGTGCTCAACCATTTGTTGCGTCGCGACGAGCACAACCGCCAGCGCCTGCAGATTGGCGACGCGAGTGTGGTGTTCTGGGCGCAGGCGGATACTCCTGCTCAGGTGGCCGCCGCCGAGTCGACCTTCTGGAACCTGCTGGAGCCACCCGCAGATGATGGTCAGGAAGCGGAAAAGCTGCGCGGCGTGCTGGATGCTGTGGCCACGGGGCGGCCCTTGCATGAGCTCGACTCGCTAATGGAGGAAGGCACCCGCATTTTTGTGTTAGGGCTGGCGCCCAATACCTCGCGACTGTCCATTCGGTTCTGGGCAGTCGATAGCCTTGCGGTATTCACCCAGCATCTGGCCGAGCATTTCCGGGATATGCACCTTGAGCCTCTGCCCTGGAAGACGGAGCCGGCCATCTGGCGCTTGCTCTATGCTACCGCGCCCAGTCGTGACGGCAGAGCCAAGACCGAAGACTTACTCCCACAACTGGCCGGTGAAATGACCCGCGCCATCCTGACCGGCAGCCGCTATCCGCGCAGTTTGCTAGCCAACCTGATCATGCGCATGCGTGCCGACGGCGACGTCTCTGGCATACGCGTCGCGCTGTGCAAGGCCGTGCTCGCTCGCGAGGCACGCCTGAGCGGCAAAATTCACCAAGAGGAGCTACCTATGAGTCTCGACAAGGACGCCAGCAACCCCGGCTATCGCTTGGGGAGGCTGTTCGCCGTGTTGGAAGGCGCCCAGCGCGCAGCCCTGGGCGACAGGGTCAATGCCACTATCCGTGACCGCTACTACGGTGCCGCGTCCAGCACGCCAGCCACGGTTTTCCCGATACTGCTGCGCAACACACAAAACCACTTGGCCAAGCTGCGCAAGGAGAAGCCCGGACTAGCAGTGAACCTAGAGCGCGATATAGGCGAAATCATTGACGGTATGCAGAGCCAATTCCCGCGTTGCCTGCGCCTGGAGGACCAGGGACGCTTTGCTATTGGTTACTACCAACAGGCCCAGGCCCGTTTCAACCGTGGCCCCGATTCCGTCGAGTAAGGAGCAGAAGAATGACCGCCATCTCCAACCGCTACGAGTTCGTTTACCTCTTTGATGTCAGCAATGGCAATCCCAATGGCGACCCGGATGCTGGCAACATGCCGCGTCTCGATCCGGAAACCAACCAGGGGTTGGTCACTGACGTTTGCCTCAAGCGCAAGATCCGCAACTACGTCAGCCTGGAGCAGGAAAGTGCCCCCGGCTATGCCATCTATATGCAGGAAAAATCCGTGCTGAATAACCAGCACAAACAGGCCTACGAGGCGCTCGGTATCGAGTCAGAGGCAAAGAAACTGCCCAAGGACGAAGCCAAGGCGCGCGAACTGACCTCTTGGATGTGCAAGAACTTCTTCGATGTGCGTGCTTTCGGGGCGGTGATGACCACCGAGATTAATGCCGGCCAGGTGCGTGGACCGATCCAACTGGCATTCGCCACGTCTATCGACCCGGTATTGCCTATGGAGGTATCCATCACCCGCATGGCGGTGACTAACGAAAAGGATTTGGAGAAGGAACGCACCATGGGACGCAAGCACATCGTGCCTTACGGCTTGTACCGCGCCCATGGTTTCATCTCTGCCAAGTTGGCCGAGCGAACCGGCTTTTCCGACGACGACTTGGAACTGCTATGGCGCGCTTTGGCCAATATGTTCGAACACGACCGCTCGGCGGCACGTGGCGAGATGGCAGCGCGCAAGTTGATCGTCTTCAAGCATGAGCATGCCATGGGCAATGCACCCGCCCATGTGCTGTTCGGCAGCGTTAAGGTCGAGCGAGTCGAGGGGGACGCAGTTACACCAGCACGCGGTTTCCAGGATTACCGTGTCAGCATCGATGCGGAAGCTCTGCCTCAGGGCGTGAGCGTGCGCGAGTACCTCTAGTTTCAGGTATCGATACCGTCGACGGGGATTCCTTAAGGTATACTTTCCGCTGCATAACCCTGCTTCGGGGTCATTATAGCGATTTTTTCGGTATATCCATCCTTTTTCGCACGATATACAGGATTTTGCCAAAGGGTTCGTGTAGACTTTCCTTGGTGTATCCAACGGCGTCAGCCGGGCAGGATAGGTGAAGTAGGCCCACCCGCGAGCGGGTGTTCCTTCTTCACTGTCCCTTATTCGCACCTGGCGGTGCTCAACGGGAATCCTGCTCTGCGAGGCTGGCCGATAAGCTAGCTTGTGAGCAAAAGGCCAGCAAAAGGCCAGGAACCGTAAAAAGGCCGCGTTGCTGGCGTTTTTCCATAGGCTCCGCCCCCCTGACGAGCATCACAAAAATCGACGCTCAAGTCAGAGGTGGCGAAACCCGACAGGACTATAAAGATACCAGGCGTTTCCCCCTGGAGGCTCCCTCGTGCGCTCTCCTGTTCCGACCCTGCCGCTTACCGGATACCTGTCCGCCTTTCTCCCTTCGGGAAGCGTGGCGCTTTCTCATAGCTCACGCTGTAGGTATCTCAGTTCGGTGTAGGTCGTTCGCTCCAAGCTGGGCTGTGTGCACGAACCCCCCGTTCAGCCCGACCGCTGCGCCTTATCCGGTAACTATCGTCTTGAGTCCAACCCGGTAAGACACGACTTATCGCCACTGGCAGCAGCCACTGGTAACAGGATTAGCAGAGCGAGGTATGTAGGCGGTGCTACAGAGTTCTTGAAGTGGTGGCCTAACTACGGCTACACTAGAAGAACAGTATTTGGTATCTGCGCTCTGCTGAAGCCAGTTACCTTCGGAAAAAGAGTTGGTAGCTCTTGATCCGGCAAACAAACCACCGCTGGTAGCGGTGGTTTTTTTGTTTGCAAGCAGCAGATTACGCGCAGAAAAAAAGGATCTCAAGAAGATCCTTTGATCTTTTCTACGGGGTCTGACGCTCAGTGGAACGAAAACTCACGTTAAGGGATTTTGGTCATGAGATTATCAAAAAGGATCTTCACCTAGATCCTTTTAAATTAAAAATGAAGTTTTAAATCAATCTAAAGTATATATGAGTAAACTTGGTCTGACAGTTACCAATGCTTAATCAGTGAGGCACCTATCTCAGCGATCTGTCTATTTCGTTCATCCATAGTTGCCTGACTCCCCGTCGTGTAGATAACTACGATACGGGAGGGCTTACCATCTGGCCCCAGTGCTGCAATGATACCGCGTGACCTACGCTCACCGGCTCCAGATTTATCAGCAATAAACCAGCCAGCCGGAAGGGCCGAGCGCAGAAGTGGTCCTGCAACTTTATCCGCCTCCATCCAGTCTATTAATTGTTGCCGGGAAGCTAGAGTAAGTAGTTCGCCAGTTAATAGTTTGCGCAACGTTGTTGCCATTGCTACAGGCATCGTGGTGTCACGCTCGTCGTTTGGTATGGCTTCATTCAGCTCCGGTTCCCAACGATCAAGGCGAGTTACATGATCCCCCATGTTGTGCAAAAAAGCGGTTAGCTCCTTCGGTCCTCCGATCGTTGTCAGAAGTAAGTTGGCCGCAGTGTTATCACTCATGGTTATGGCAGCACTGCATAATCCTCTTACTGTCATGCCATCCGTAAGATGCTTTTCTGTGACTGGTGAGTCGAATTGGCCGCGGCGTTGTGACAATTTACCGAACAACTCCGCGGCCGGGAAGCCGATCTCGGCTTGAACGAATTGTTAGGTGGCGGTACTTGGGTCGATATCAAAGTGCATCACTTCTTCCCGTATGCCCAACTTTGTATAGAGAGCCACTGCGGGATCGTCACCGTAATCTGCTTGCACGTAGATCACATAAGCACCAAGCGCGTTGGCCTCATGCTTGAGGAGATTGATGAGCGCGGTGGCAATGCCCTGCCTCCGGTGCTCGCCGGAGACTGCGAGATCATAGATATAGATCTCACTACGCGGCTGCTCAAACTTGGGCAGAACGTAAGCCGCGAGAGCGCCAACAACCGCTTCTTGGTCGAAGGCAGCAAGCGCGATGAATGTCTTACTACGGAGCAAGTTCCCGAGGTAATCGGAGTCCGGCTGATGTTGGGAGTAGGTGGCTACGTCTCCGAACTCACGACCGAAAAGATCAAGAGCAGCCCGCATGGATTTGACTTGGTCAGGGCCGAGCCTACATGTGCGAATGATGCCCATACTTGAGCCACCTAACTTTGTTTTA